>NZ_SGPD01000050.1:0-614 GCF_004208935.1 Pseudoalteromonas sp. CO109Y | reverse complement strand
AGCTTTCAGCCAGGTAGGTTGGGTAGAGCGGAGCGAAACCCAACATGAGTTAGCGAGTTGCAAGTTAGCAAGGGTAAGTTGAACTGTGTGGTTGTTTAGTACAGAGTTGTCCTCAGCACTCTCCTTGCTTACCCTTCAGGTAGGTTTTGTAGCAAGCGAAACCCAACATGAGTTAGCGAGTTACAAGTTAGCAAGGGTAAAGTTGAACTGCGGGGTTGTTTAGTACAGAGTCACCCTCAGCAACAACCCCCGTAGGAGGCACTTCAGTGTCGAATCTAGACCAGAACAAACACATTCATGGCTAAAGCCATTCTTACGAGATGCGTATCTTAGACGTCAAATAATAGATGTCAGTTGATCTACCAGGTTGTTAGGTAACTGAGTCACCCTCAGCAACAAACCTCATAGTAGGCACTTCAGTGCCGAATCTAGACCAGAACAAACACATTCATGGCTAAATAGTTAGCGAGTTACAAGTTAGCAAGGGTAAAGTTGAACTGTTGGTTTGTTTAGTACAGAGACTCCCTCAGCAACAAACCCCGTAGGAGGCACTTCAGTGCCGAATCTAGACCAAAAAATATATTCATGGCTAAAGCCATTCCTACAAGTAAACT
>NZ_SGPD01000049.1:0-792 GCF_004208935.1 Pseudoalteromonas sp. CO109Y | reverse complement strand
CAGGTATGACTTTAACTCAAAAGGTATTCCCTTTGATTTATACTTACTCATACCACCAATAAAACGAGCTAGTACCTTAGGTTGCTTTGACTCCTTCGTGCTCTGGCATCGCTTTTTAAAACTGGTATAGTCCGATTGCTCCGGCGTGCTCGCAGCTTTAGCACGAACAGGGTTTAAGTCAACATAGGCCATACATGCTAAAAGCGCCGACTCATCAAGTAATGCTTGGCTCTTAAATCGCCCTTCCCAAAAGTGACCTGTACACTCGTCTTCTTTATTCGCACGCCTGGCTATATATTCATTAAGCATTCGCATAAACCAACTAATGCTCGAAAGGCGCGTCCTATATTCTGCAACTTCTTTATTTAAGAATACTTTCTGACCATCACTTAGCGGCTCACCATAGAGAAACTTTTGGCCTAAAGGGGTCATTTTACTGAGCTTAAACCAGCGTAAAAGAATGGCTTTATCCGATAACCTATTTGCTTTTTTATCATCAACATAAAGAACAAGATGCGTATGATTGCTCATCACCGCATAAGCACATACATCAATACAAAATACCTTCGCAAGAAAAAGTAGGCGCTCTTCAACCCATCCTCTGCGGTGTTCATATGATTTACCAGTGAGTACGTCTTCTCCACAAAGGTATGCGCGTCTGACGCAACGAGATACACAATGATAAAATTTGGTGTTCGACAAACAGATTTGCCGCTTCCTTGCTAAAGCCATCGTCCACTCCTTGAACTGATAATTTGAAATGCATTAGCTGTAACTAAAGTGTAGACAAAA
>NZ_SGPD01000048.1:0-882 GCF_004208935.1 Pseudoalteromonas sp. CO109Y | reverse complement strand
CCCACCGCTTCCGCCTCGCCGCCGCCCCGCCAGAAACCCGACTCCAACCTAAAAAAACAAAAAACCGAACCCCAAAAACGCAACCGCTAAATTCCCTACCGTTCGCGATACCTTCCCGCTCCCGAAACGCCCAAACGATTCAATTCACCCATCGAACGCCGTCGTCGCACCCTTCCAAACCGAAAAAAAAAACGAACAAAAACAACGAATACCACAAACGCCAACCAAAACGTCGACTCCGAAACGCATAAACTACTTTACCCCGAAAAAAAAACATTACTTCGCCAACCACCGAAAAAACAAACCCTATACACCCGAAATTCCCAATACCCCCCGCTTCGTATCGACGACTCCAATCCCGAAAACTCGCCAAAAACCCAAACCTCCGAACCCGCCCGATACCACGACTCCCGCCAAACGAACGAACGCGCTCTACAAATCTCGAAACCCGCCGCAAAACACCCAAAACACAAAAAAATACCAAAAAAAACAAAAACCTACGAAACCCACCTCCAAAACAAACAATTCATCCAAAAAAACGCCCGCCTCAACGCTCCGTTAATCCTCTCGCACGAACCGCCTAACCCCCGTATTCTAAACGCAACCCAAACCCCCTCCACCCTATCCCGACCTACTCAAAAAAACGCTACCTAACGAAACCGAACGCTTCCTCTCTAAAACTCTATCGCTCTCGCTCTCTAACTCCCTCCGCCTCTCTCTTCTAAATTTCCCCCTAAACCTCGCGCTACTTTTATCGTTTTCCCTCTATCTCTCTATCTCTCTCTCTCTCTTTCTCTATACCTCTCTCTTTCTCAACCTCTCTATCTATCTCCTTCCCTCTCACCCTCCCCTATCTCTCTCAATCACTATCTCTCTCCCTCC
>NZ_SGPD01000020.1:0-906 GCF_004208935.1 Pseudoalteromonas sp. CO109Y | reverse complement strand
CCCCAAGGGGATTCGAACCCCTGTTACCGCCGTGAAAGGGCGGTGTCCTAGGCCTCTAGACGATGGGGACGCAGAAAACTGCAACCCTAGGACAAACACTATGCAAATCTGGTGGAGCTATGCGGGATCGAACCGCAGACCTCTTCGCTGCCAGCGAAGCGCTCTCCCAGCTGAGCTATAGCCCCGACTTGCATACACACCACCAATTAATGTTGGTTGTGTATCGCTGAGTGCGGGGCGCATTCTATGCAGCCCCCCAAATAAAGTCAACAGTTTTTTATCTAAGTTTATTTAAATGATTTAAATTTCAACAAGCTGACTAAATATCAATCCGTTACGGAGGTATTTTATACAAAGAGCTATCAAATTAGCTATTTTGGGCTAATTGCATTGTTGGTTTGTTATCAAAGGCTCTCTGCTTTTGAATTTACTCCCTTAGAAAAGGTATACATTTATATGCAAAATAAAGTTCATTATTTAAAGCTTTAAATAAAACGACTTCCCCCTTCCCTGCTTTGTTTTTAATAGTGCTAAGTAGAGTGTAATTAACTAATGCAAATTTATCGGTATGAAAAAACTGTTTTAAAAATTTACTGTATTCATATCATTTGGAATGATTTACCTAGGTCATAAAGCTATAGATCCAAGTCTAAATATAAGCTTATGAATATAAATTGCATATTTGTTCGCCAAAAAATGCTTAAATGCCATGTCATTGTTTATAAAAGCTGCATCTAACACATTTTTACTCATTCAAGTGTTGACACATTTACAACTCTATCTATAATAGCGCCCCACAACAACGCAGCAATGAGTTGTTTTAGATATGGGTCGTTAGCTCAGTTGGGAGAGCATCGCCCTTACAAGGCGAGGGTCACTGGTTCAAGTCCAGTACGACCCACCATT
>NZ_SGPD01000047.1:0-1186 GCF_004208935.1 Pseudoalteromonas sp. CO109Y | reverse complement strand
ATTACTCAACGATAGTTGCAACAACACCAGCACCAACTGTACGGCCACCTTCACGGATAGCGAAGCGTAAACCTTCGTCCATCGCGATTGGGCAGATTAGTTCTACAGTCATCTTGATGTTATCACCAGGCATTACCATTTCAACGCCGTCTGGTAACTGTACGTCACCTGTTACGTCAGTTGTACGGAAGTAGAACTGTGGACGGTAACCTTTGAAGAATGGAGTGTGACGACCACCTTCATCTTTAGAAAGTACGTATACTTCTGAAGTGAACTTCGTGTGTGGAGTGATTGAACCAGGCTTAGCTAGTACTTGACCACGTTCAACGTCTTCACGCTTAGTACCACGTAGAAGTGCACCGATGTTCTCACCCGCACGACCTTCGTCTAGAAGCTTACGGAACATCTCAACACCTGTACAAGTTGTCTTCGTAGTTTCTTTGATACCTACGATTTCAACTTCGTCATTCACGTTGATGATACCAGCTTCAACACGGCCAGTTACAACAGTACCACGACCTTGGATTGAGAATACGTCTTCGATAGGCATGATGAATGGCTTATCGATGTCACGCTCTGGCTCTGGGATGTAAGAATCTAGTGCTTCTGCAAGCTCAACGATTTTGTCTTCCCACTCTTTCTCGCCTTCTAACGCTTTAAGCGCTGAACCTTGGATTAGTGGTAAGTCATCACCTGGGAAGTCGTACTCAGAAAGAAGTTCACGAACTTCCATCTCAACTAGCTCAAGTAGCTCTTCGTCGTCAACCATGTCACATTTGTTCATGAATACGATGATGTAAGGTACACCAACCTGACGAGAAAGTAGGATGTGCTCACGAGTTTGTGGCATAGGACCGTCAGTCGCAGCAACTACTAGGATTGCGCCGTCCATTTGAGCAGCACCAGTGATCATGTTTTTAACATAATCGGCGTGTCCTGGACAGTCTACGTGTGCGTAGTGACGAGTTGGAGTATCGTACTCAACGTGTGAAGTTGAGATTGTGATACCACGCTCACGCTCTTCTGGAGCGTTATCGATTGATGCGAAGTCTTTAGCTACACCACCGTATACTTTTGCAAGTACGTTAGTGATTGCTGCTGTTAGAGTTGTTTTACCGTGGTCAACGTGGCCGATTGTACCAACGTTTACGTGCGGTTTTACGCGTTCAAACTTTTCTTTTGCCAT
>NZ_SGPD01000046.1:0-1427 GCF_004208935.1 Pseudoalteromonas sp. CO109Y | reverse complement strand
TAATGCTGATCAGTTAAGAAGTTGATCAGTTGACCGATCAGAATGATCATGCACAATCCGTAGTTAGGCAACTAACTACGGATTTTTTTGTGAATATAGAACAAGCTCTTCATTCTGCTTTCGAAGAAAGCACTCGTTACCACACGTTTGAAAAATTATCTGAAATTTTATCTTCTGACCTGATTGAACAAGGCTTTCAACAAGCAGGAGTAGCCACAGTTAGAAAGCGCAGGTTGCCTTTAGAAGCTGTGCTTTGGTCTGTTATTGGCATGGCATTATTTCGTAAAGAGTCTGTCTGGAATATTGCGAATAAACTAGACATTATGCTGCCTGGCAAAAATCAGTTAGTCGCCCCGAGTGCCATGGTTCAAGCTCGCCAGCGATTAGGTGATGACCCCGTTAAGCAAGTCTTTAATAAAGCTGCTGATAATATGTACCATACAGAACAGTTTGACACGTGGGCTGGGTTAAATTTATTAGCGGTTGATGGCGTTGTTTGGCGTACGGCCGATTCAGATGAGAATCGTGAAGCATTCTCATCGGCTAGCAACCAATATGGTGATACAGGATTCCCACAAATTCGTATGGTTTGTCATATGGAACTCACCAGTCACCAACTGATAAGCAGTGAGTTTGATAACTATAAGACGAATGAAATGAAGCTTGCTGAACGACTGATTGAGCGTACACCTAACCATTCATTGACCATGTTTGATAAAGGGTACTATTCACTGGGCTTGTTAAATCGATGGCACAGCACTGGAGAAGAAAGGCATTGGCTAATACCTGCAAGACCTGATTTACAATACGAAGTCGTTTCTAAGGTTGGTAACAATGACCTGATAATTGAGCTCAAAACCACTAAGCATGCGCAAAAGAATTTCCCCGATGTTCCCGAAGTTATTAAAGCAAGACTGGTTAGTAAAACCATAAAAGGTAAAAATTACCGAATACTAACCTCGATGGTAGATAGACTTCGTTTTCCAAGTAGCGAAATAGTTGATTTATACAGCCATCGCTGGGAAATAGAATTAGGGTATCGAGAAATAAAGCAAACAATGCTAGATAGCACATACCACCTTCGGAGTAAGCGCCCTGATATGGTCAGACAGGAGCTATGGGGGATCCTCCTCGCATACAATTTAATTCGAAGGTTGATGACCCTAGCAGCAAAAGCTGAAGGAATATGGCCTAACCAACTCAGTTTCTCAAGCTGCTCGATGGCAGTTATTCAATACTTCTCATCAATATCAATTATGAGCCCCGGTAATATTCCAATTCACTGGGATCATCTGTTAGGTACGCTGAGACTATTTAAACTGCCACCTAGAAGAGAAGATAGGCGATACCCAAGAGCGATAAAGCCTAAGCCATCAAAGTACCCACATAAAAAAAGAAATGCCAGTCAGCTTAACTGACTGGCATTG
>NZ_SGPD01000008.1:0-1571 GCF_004208935.1 Pseudoalteromonas sp. CO109Y | reverse complement strand
TAGAAAGTTAGAAAGTTAGAAAGTTAGAAAGTTAGAAAGTTAGAAAGTTAGAAAGTTAGAAAGTTAGAAAGTTAGAAACTCTAAAATACCTAGTATCTAAGTCAAGCAGCTCGACAACTTTACTCTTTCCCCTAGTAACTCGCTAACTGTCAATCTGACAGCTCTAACTTTACTCTTTCCCCTAGTAACTCGCTAACTAAGCGAGTTTCCAAACCAAAAACACTAGCGCAAAGCCCACCAAATAAGCTAAGCCTAGCCAGCTTAGGGTGCGTAATAAAGGTGAGTGATGAATGCTGGGTTCTGAGCGTACTAAACTAAAGTTCAGCCATGCAAATACGGGAGTGGTTACAAAAGCGAGGGTCATAGCAAAAGTGAGCATTGGGCCAAGGGCTGATTTAAAGAATAAAATCACTGCCATGCCAGCAAATGCTTGTAGTAATAACCACATATTTAAACTGTGTTTAGATTGTTTAATCGGTAGCAGTTTATGCGACTCATTTAATGTTCTGGCGTAGCCATCAAGCACTGTTAGCGTGGTGCCAAACATACATAAAAAAGCGATACCTGAAACCAGTGGCCTTGCCCACTCGCCCATAGTGAGGGCATACATATCAATTAGCTGCTTTGCAAAAGCGACTCCACCTAATTGCACTGCTTGTGCTTGGCCATATTGCACTAACACACCTAATGAAAAAAACACTAACGCAAGTGCTGCGGTAAGCCAGTAGCCCAAATTAAAATCAAACAAGCCTTGTTGCTTTGTCACGGCTTGTTGATGCTGCTTTTCTTTTAGCCACAGTGAGCTGATTGCTGATATTTCAATGGGTGCAGGCATCCAGCCCATGAGCGCGACCATAAAGCCAAGCATGGCAAGCTCATACGGCGACGGGCCCACATAGTCAACTGGCGCCATTGGGCCATTATTAATAGCGACAACTAGCGCAGCCACGGTTGTAACCGTTAGCAGCCCCATAATGAGCTTTGAGACATTATCGAGCGCCTTAAAGTGCCCCAACAACAAAATAAGCAAACACACAACTAAGATCAGCCAGCATAATAAGGTTACAGAAACAGTGACAGGTAATGCATAGTGCAGCAGACTGGCCGTTAATAATAAAACCCCTGCAGTATTTACTACCGCAGCGACAATATTAAGCGCAATAAAACTATAGAAATACCCCGGCCCTTTTTGCTTGTAGCCCTCAACTAAACTTTGTTTGGTCGCAAGGGTGTACTCCATGCCAAATCGAAAGAATGGGTACTTCAATACGTTTACTACAATGATTAGCCAAAATAGCTGCCAGCCGAATAATGATCCTGCTTGTGTTGATGCTACTAGATGTGAGCCACCAATGGCGGCTGTAGCCATTAAAATTCCCGGCCCTAATGCATTTAATTTAGATTGCCAATTTGATACTGCTGATTGCATAAGTTATGTGTGTTTTATTCTTAGTAACAAGCAACTTACAGCGTTTTGTGTGAGATTGGAAGCTGAGCAAGTTAGCAAGTTAGCAAGTTAGCAAGTTAGCAAGTTAGCAAGTTAGCAAGTTAGCAAGTTAGCAAGTTAGCAA
>NZ_SGPD01000036.1:0-3934 GCF_004208935.1 Pseudoalteromonas sp. CO109Y | reverse complement strand
GGTTAGTGGTTAGTGGTTAGTGGTTAGTGGTTAGTGGTTAGTGGTTAGTGGTTAGTGGTTAGTGGTTAGTGGTTAGACAAAGTAAAGTACAATTCATGTGTAGCAAGTTCTTTGTTTAATTACACAAAAAATAAAACCACCCTCTCGATCTGATCTGGCTTCTGAAATCTAACTACTAAAAACTAACCTCTATTATATAACCTCCGCGCGAAATAAATTTCACGCCTACATCAAACGTAGGCGTCACGCTTGCTTGGCGCGTCTTACATTCATCACCAAGTCTGCAAATTAATAAAGAACCCGCAAACAATGCCGCTCAGCTAGAAACTGACAGCTGAAAGCTGACGGCTGTTACTGCTCGTACTTCTGCTTTATCTTTTCGATGATCTCAACATTCGCGGCTGGGAAGCTGTAATCATCAAGCTCGCTGAGAGCGACCCATTTGCCTTGTTGGCCTTCTGCGCCATGGGCCGTGCCTGTGAAATCATCAACAATGTGCACATCTAAACGTACGCATTTATCGCCGTAGTCATGTTCGATAACCATTAGCTCTTCACTGCCGTTTACTGTTAGGTTTACTTCTTCTAACAGCTCGCGCTGTAAAGCTGCAAATACGCTTTCGCCCTGCTCTACTTTGCCGCCTGGGAATTCCCATAATCCGCCTTGATGTTTGTCGTCTGGGCGCTTACATATAAATAATTGCTGATCTTTATAAATAACGCCAACAGCAACATGCACTACTTTTTTAGTCATTTGTTGTTTCCTTAATCATAAAAAAAGCGACGCAAGCGTCGCTTTTTATCACCGTGTTTTGGTTATTTTAATTTACCGCAACACTGCTTATATTTATTACCTGAACCACAAGGACACGGCTCGTTACGGCCTACTTTTGGCTCTGCACGTTGTGTAACTACAGCACCTTCTGGTGTTTCGCCACCGATGTGCTCAGCTTCTTCATGTTGGTATTCACGTGGTGCATTTTCGCTACGGCGATGTTGCTCTTCAACTTTCTCAACATCTTCTTCAGCGCGAACTTGTACTTTACTTAAAATACCCACAACGTCGACTTTTAAGTTCTCTAGCATTTCAGAGAATAGCTCGAACGACTCGCGCTTGTACTCTTGCTTAGGATTCTTCTGTGCGTAACCACGTAAGTGGATACCTTGACGAAGGTGGTCCATCGCAGCTAAGTGATCTTTCCAATGTTGGTCTAGGCTTTGTAGCATAATCGCTTTTTCGAATTGACGTAGTACAGACTCGCCTACCATCTCTTCTTTTTGCTTGTACGCTTGCTCAACCGCTTCTTCGATACGCTCACGAAGTTTCTCTTCGTATAGTTTGCTATCGTCAGCTAGCCATTGTGAAATTGGCAGCTCGATTAAGAAATCTTGTTTTAAGCGTTCTTCAAGACCTGGGATATCCCACATTTCAGCAAGGCTTTGCGGTGCAATGAATTGGTCAATCACACCATTTAGCACATCGCCGCGAATTGCAGTGATAGTTTCTGAAATATCGCCTTCTTCAAGTAGCTCGTTACGTTGCGAGTAAACAACACGACGTTGGTCGTTTGCTACGTCATCGTACTCAAGTAATTGCTTACGAACGTCGAAGTTACGTGCTTCAACTTTGCGTTGCGCGTTTTCGATTGCACGGTTAACCCAAGGGTGCTCAATCGCTTCACCGCGTTGCATACCTAGTTTACGCATCATGTTAGTCATGCGCTCACCAGCGAAAATACGCATTAGCGCATCGTCCATTGATAGGTAGAAACGGCTTGAACCAGCATCACCTTGACGACCAGAACGACCACGTAACTGGTTATCGATACGACGAGATTCGTGACGCTCAGTACCAATGATGTGTAGACCACCTGCTTCGATTACTGCATCGTGACGTTTTTGCCACTCATCTTTAATCGCTTTAATTTGTTCATCAGTTGGGTTTTCTAGCTTTTCAACTTCGCTGTTCCAGTTACCACCTAACACGATATCGGTACCACGACCGGCCATGTTAGTTGCAATAGTTACTGTGCCAGGTAAACCGGCATCGGCAACAATGTCTGCTTCTTGCGCGTGGAACTTAGCATTAAGTACGTTGTGCTTAATTTTTTCTTTACGTAAGAACTGCGATAAGTACTCAGAACTTTCGATTGAAATAGTACCCACAAGTACCGGTTGACCACGTTCTTGGCAATCTTTGATATCAGCAAGGATTGCTTCGTACTTTTCTTCTTGTGTTAGATAGACAAGGTCAGCACGATCGTCACGGATCATCGGCTTGTTCGTTGGCATTACTACTGTGTCTAGACCATAGATAGACTGGAATTCAAACGCTTCTGTGTCTGCTGTACCTGTCATACCCGCTAGCGTGTCGTATAAACGGAAGTAGTTTTGGAATGTGATTGATGCCAATGTTTGGTTTTCGTTTTGAATGCGTACACCTTCTTTTGCTTCAACAGCTTGGTGCAAACCTTCTGACCAACGACGACCTTCCATTGTACGGCCTGTGTGCTCATCAACGATGATAACTTCGTTTTCTTTAACAACGTAATCAACGTCTTTTTGATAAAGCTTGTGAGCACGAAGTGCCGCATACACATGGCTTAATAATGTGATGCTTGAAGCAGAGTAAAGTGAATCACCTTCTTGAATTAAGCCGCGCTCAATTAGTAGCTCTTCAACTTTAATTTGACCACGCTCTGTAAGGTGAACTTGCTTAGACTTTTCATCGATCGTGTAATCGCCGTCGCCTTCAACGCCTTCTTCATCTTCTTTTTCTTGAAGCTCTAGGTCAGGCACAATTTTGTTGATTTCGATGTAAAGCTCAGAGCTGTCTTCAGCTGGGCCTGAGATAATCAGCGGCGTACGCGCTTCATCGATTAGGATTGAATCCACCTCATCCACTACGGCATAGTAAAGTGGGCGTTGTACACGCTCTTCAATGCTAAATGCCATGTTATCGCGCAGATAATCAAAGCCAAATTCGTTATTTGTACCGTAAGTGATGTCGGCAGCGTAAGCGATTTTCTTTTGCTGTGGCATCATGCCTGGTACGTTACAGCCTACTGTTAGGCCTAAGAACTCAAATAATGGGCGGTTAGTTTCAGCGTCACGTTTTGCAAGGTAGTCGTTCACAGTAATTACGTGAACACCTTTACCTGTTAGACCACGAAGGTATGCAGGTAACGTTGCTGTTAGTGTTTTACCTTCACCGGTACGCATTTCTGCGATGCGACCTTGATGTAAAACCATACCACCCAGTAGCTGTACGTCGAAGTGACGCATGCCATTTACACGCTTAGATGCTTCACGTACCACAGCAAATGCTTCTGGCAAAATGTCATCTAGGCTTTGTCCGTTATCGTAACGCTCTCTAAATTCAGCTGTTTTTGCTTTTAAATCTTCATCAGAAAGCGCTTCTAATTGCTTTTCAAGCGCATTAATTAGAGCGACCGTCTTTCTTAGGTTTTTAATAGTGCGGTCATTGCGACTACCAAAAATCTTGGTAAATAAATTAGATATCATGATAAAACCGTTACAATGTATTCTTTGTTAGCTAGTCATTAGCTAACCCACTTTCTTCAATTGATAATTAATATGCGCTTATGCTCATGATGTAGGGCATATTAATTAACAATTTATCAGTACGCTGTTCAAAACACCGCTTATTTCGTGCGCTATCATACCAGAGTCTGCGCAACATCAAACCTTCTGTTTATGAAGATATGGAATTTCGGCAAGAAAATTTAAAAATCAGCCATAATCTTTGATCTAACCCCATAAAAAGGGTGAAAACAAGATTACTGAGTAGATATGGCGACAATAAGAATAAAATCAAGATCAGGGGAGAAAAAAGCAGGTTAGTGGTTAGTGGTTAGTGGTTAGTGGTTAGTGGTTAGTGGTTAGTGGTTAGTGGTTAGTGGTTAGTGGTTAGT
>NZ_SGPD01000035.1:0-5484 GCF_004208935.1 Pseudoalteromonas sp. CO109Y | reverse complement strand
TGGTTAGTGGTTAGTGGTTAGTGGTTAGTGGTTAGTGGTTAGTGGTTAGTGGTTAGTGGTTAGTGGTTAGTGGTTAGAACAAAGTAAAATACATTTCATTCGTAGCAAGTTCTTTGTTTAATTACACAAAAAATAAAACCCCCCTCTCGATCAACTGATATCTAACTTCTGAATTCTAACTGCTAAAAAATCTGACTTCTGATATCTAATCTCTATTATAAAACCATCGCGCGAAATAAATTTCACGCCTACATCAAACGTAGGCGTCACGCTTGCTTGGCGCGACTGCCATACAACACGAATCATGCTTATAAACACATAACCAACAGGCGATGCTGAGAAGCTCAAAACTGACAGCTGAAAGCTGATGGCTCCTTAAATTTCGGCACTAAAGTGCCTCCTATGAGCTAGACCCACAAACCGCACCGTTCAACTTAAAACTTGCAGCTTATAGCTTAAAGCTATGCCTTTATTTCTTCCGCCCATGCTGTGCTAAACGCTCTAACTTGGCTTTTAAAGAAGGAGGGGCATCTGCGGCGATGGCGCTGAGGTAATCGGCTGTTTGTTCGCTCATTTGGCGCTTCGAAACAGGCTTTTGCTCTGGCTTATTTGTTGCCGATAAGCGCTGAGTTGCTTGTGGGTTTGCGGTAATTTTAATTTGCCCAAGCTCTACCATGCCAGCTGCACGAAAATGCGAAAGCATATCCATTTTTAAGTAATTTAAACGCAGTGCAATCGGTGCCGAAACCGCTTCTATCATCAAAGTACCATCACGGTAATTACTTACTCGGCATTTTTTTGAAAGTGTTTCACCTAAAAAGTCATCAAGAATCGTTTGTTGAGAAGACAAGCCTTGGGTTTTACCAGCATAAGATGCCAAGCGACCACTCAAGCCCGCCATAATATCGCCAACAGCCTTTGGCGCGTATCTATCTTTTGCCATTAATCGTCTACCTAAAAGGGTTAATCACCACAAAGAGAATATACCACCTACGTAAATATGAAGCTATTAGGTTCGAAAACAGTGGTTAGTGGTTAGTGGTTAGTGGTTAGTGGTTAGTGGTTAGTGGTTAGTGGTTAGTGGTTAGTGGTTAGTGGTTAGTGCAAAGTAAAATACATTTCATGTGTAGCAAGTTCTTTGTTTAATTACACAAAAAATAAAACCACCCTCTCGATCAACTGATATCTAAATTCTGAATTCTAACTACTAAAAAATCTGACTTCTGATATCTAATCTCTATTATAAAACCACCGCGCGAAATAAATTTCACGCCTACATCAAACGTAGGCGTCACGCTTGCTTGGCGCGTCTAACATTCAACACCAAACCTGCAAATCAATAAAGAACCAACAAACCACACCGCTCGGCTCAAAACTGACAGCTGAAAGCTGATGGCTATAAATTCTCTTCCTCTATGCTCTCTGTGTCCTCTGTGGTTAGAAAAAGATCTTTAATTCACAAAGAGGCTAAGAGACGCTGCGCTTTAGAGAAAACAAAAAGCATTATTATCACTTCCTCATTTTCTTCTCGTTTATTTCTCTTTGTGCAAATATTTTCGCGCGAAATAAATTTCACGCCTACATCAAACGTAGGCGTCACGCTTGCTTGGCGCGTCTAAAGTTCAACACCAAACCGGAAAATCATTAAAGAGCCCACAAACAACACCATTCAGCTTATAGCTTACAGCTTAAAGCTTCTCTTCCTCCTGCGTGATTGTTTCTGGTACACTTTTCCTTTGTTTTTTATTTAACTTTCGCGATGACTCAACACTCTCTTACTTTAATCGTATTGGCTGGCGGGCTAGGTAGCCGCTTTGGCGGAAACAAACAGATTGCCGAAATACCAGGGCTGGGCTGTACCATCATGGAGCTTAGTATTCAGGATGCGGTTAAAACGGGTGTGAGCCAAGCGGTGATCATCATTAATAAAAAAATTCGTGCTGAGTTTGAAGCGACGATTTTACCGCGCCTGCCTAAGTCACTCGAAGTAATCCTAGTTGAGCAAGCAATTAGTGCAGTGCCACATGGTTATGAGCACTTAACTGCTGAACGCCAAAAGCCATGGGGTACAGGTCATGCATTACTTTGCGCAAAACCCTATGTAAATAACCCTGCTATTGTCATTACCGCCGATGACTATTATGGCGAGTCTTCTTTTACCATTATTAGCGAACACTTCAAACAGCATAGCAATTGGGCGATGGTAGGCTACCCAATAAAAGATACCCTATCCGAAGAAGGTGGTGTAAATCGAGGTGTATGCTCTGTTGATAGCCACCAGCATTTAACTGATGTGGTCGAGTACCTAGATATTAAACTCGAAAATAATGTTTTAAAAGGCAACAATCCACATGGTGAGAGATTACAAATTGCCGATGATGCTCTAGGTTCTATGAGCTTTTGGGGAATAACACCTAGTTTATTTAATGACTTAGAAACAGGCTTTATTGAGTTTTTAGAAAATACTGACAACGGTGTCACGAAAGAGTATTATTTACCAAATGAGATACAACTCGCGATTCAAGATAACCGCCAAGCTGTAACCGTTTATACTGCACAAGAGCCATGGTATGGCGTAACCTACAAAGCTGAACTGAATGCAATAGCACACACTTTATGTCAGTTACGTTGTAAGCTAAACGATTAAACCCTCGCCTCTTCTTGCAAAAAATAAGTAATGGAAAATTAATGAAGTCTAATCCTGTTGCAACTTATCTTTCTGAGCACTTTGGCTTAAGTACAGATAACGTAACGCTAAAGCCAATTGGCAATGGCCACATCAACACAACCATGTTACTTAAATCAGAAGAAAACGCCTTGGTTGTGCAAAAGTTAAATACCGATGTGTTTCCTAACCCTGAGCACCTAGTTGAAAATGCACGACTAATTGAGCAGCACCTTAGTGAAAAACACGACAATGGTGAATACAACCTAGAAATTATTCGTCATGTTCCAACTATCGAAAGCGACTTTTTAGTTGAATGCGATCAAGGTGTTTGGCGTGCACTCGAATTTATTGGCGGCAGTTATAGTGAAGATGTTGTAGCAACTATCTCGCAAGCACAAACTGCAGCCAATGCATTTGGACAATTCGCGCTAGCACTACAAGACTTTCAGGCTGAACAGCTGCATCATGTGATCCCTGACTTTCATAACTTAGCGATGCGTTTTGACGCTTTCAAAAAAGTCATCGAAAAAGATCCTGTAAACCGTGTGGCCCTTTGCCAAGACGACATCGATTTTTGTTTAGCTCAACAATCTTTAGTTGATGAGTTAAAACAACTTGAAGGAAACATTCCTTTAAGACCATGCCATAACGACACAAAAATCAACAACATGCTGTTTTGCACGCAATCTGATGATGCTAAAGCAGTCATCGACCTCGATACCTGTATGCCTGGTTATTGGTTATTTGATTTTGGCGATATGGTGCGTACCTTCTGCTCTCCTGAGCAAGAAGACTCTACCAACCTAAGTAATGTGCGTGTTCGTGAAGAGATCTTCGCCGCCATCGTTAAAGGTTATGTTGAACCACTACAAGATGTGATCACCGACGCCGAAAAAGAAAGCTTTTGGTTAGGCACCAAGGTCATGACCTTTATGATTGGCCTGCGCTTTTTAACAGACTTTATTGATGGCGATAATTACTTTGCCACCAAACATGCAAACCACAACCTAGAACGCGCACGCAACCAGTTTGCTTTATATCGCGATATTCTTGAAAAGGAACATACGTTAAAAGCGATATTAGAGATAAATAAGGGGTAAAAATATAGTGGTTAGTGGTTAGTGGTTAGTGGTTAGTGGTTAGTGGTTAGTACAAAGTAAAATACAATTCATGTGTAGCAAGTTCTTTGTTTAATTACACAAAAAATAAAACCACCCTCTAGATCAACTGATATCTAACTTCTAAAATCTAACTACTAAAAACCTGACTTCTGATATCTAACCACTAAAATAATATCTAGCCTTAAAATCAGGAGATTATTATGCATATAAAACACCACGGAGCGGTGAAAGGCGTAACAGGGTCTTGCCACCAGCTATTTATTGATGACACAAATTCTGTACTTGTTGATTGTGGGCTATTTCAAGGGGAAGACAGTAAACAAGACCTAGCTATTGAGTTTGATATATCAACGGTAAAAGCGCTGATTGTCACACATTGCCATATCGACCATGTTGGTCGCATACCCTACTTACTTGCCGCAGGCTTTAAAGGACCTATTTATACTTCAGCCGCTACTGCTAAGCTACTGCCTATGGTGATTGAAGATGCTTTAAAAGTGGGTGTAACACGGGACGAAGTAATGATCCGCACTTGCTTAAAGTTACTCAAACAACAGATTGTCTCTCTTGATTTCAACAAATGGTACTGCATTCCCGAAGGAGTGGGCTTTAGCCCCGAAAAAGCAGCCTCAAGCAATCAAAACCCCTTATATAAACTTCGTCTGCAACGTGCTGGGCACATTTTAGGCTCTGCCTATGTTGAAATTGAGCTAGGCAAAAAACCAAACTCGCATAGAGTGGTATTTTCTGGTGATTTAGGTGCACCTTACACGCCATTATTACCAACGCCAAAACCACCTTACCGCGCCGATACATTGGTTATAGAATCAACCTATGGTGATAAAAACCATCAAGGTCGCAAAGAGCGTGTAGCCGTTCTTAAAAAGATTGTAGAGCGTGCAGTAAGCGATAATGGCGTGGTACTCATACCGGCTTTTAGCATTGGCCGAACTCAAGAGCTGCTCTATGAGTTTGAACAGCTTATTCATTCTGCAAGCAAGCGCTCTATGTGGCATAAACTGCAAATTATTGTAGATTCGCCAATGGCAGCTAATTTCACAAATGAATATTTACACTTTAAAGAACTGTGGGATAACGAAGCAAAAAAACGCGTAAAACAAGGTCGCCACCCGCTTGACTTTAACCAACTACACACCATTGATAGCCACCAAGAGCACCTTGCCTTGATTAACTTTTTAGCCTCAAAACATCAGCCGGCAATAATCATTGCTGCTAGCGGTATGTGTAATGGCGGCAGAATAGTTAATTACCTAGATCGGTTTTTACCCGACAAAACAACCGATGTCATTTTTGTTGGCTACCAAGGGCAAGGAACATTAGGCCGAGAGATTCAAAAGTACGGCCCTCGCGGCGGCTATGTATTTATCGATAATCAAAAAGTAATGATTAAAGCGCAAATTCATACCATTAGCGGCTACAGCGCCCATGCAGATCAAAAAGGATTAATCAGATTTGTCACCGGCATGCGCAAAAAGCCAAGTTTAATCAAAATTGTCCACGGCGATGATCAAGCCAAACAGGCACTAGCAGAAAAGCTTAAAGCAGAGTTAGGCGAAAGAGTAGAAATAGTGGTTAGTGGTTAGTGGTTAGCGAGTAACGAGTTGCGAGTTGCGAGTTGCGAGTTGCGAGTTGCGAGTTGCGAGTTGCGAGTTGCGAGTTGCGAGTTGCGAGTTG
>NZ_SGPD01000007.1:0-6335 GCF_004208935.1 Pseudoalteromonas sp. CO109Y | reverse complement strand
AGCAAGTTAGCAAGTTAGCAAGTTAGCAAGTTAGCAAGTTAGCAAGTTAGCAAGTTAGCAAGTTAGCAAGTTAGCAACACTAGACTGCCTACCACTTGTGTCAAGTAACTCGCTACTCTTTGGTTTTTTAATCTGACTTCTAACGACTGATATCTAATATCTCCATTTTTGTTCGGCGTTAAAACGCCTCCTACGTCTCAAACTCGCAAACTTTCCCCTTTACTCTTTCTAACTCAATACCTTTACTCTTTCCCCTAGCAACTCGCTAACTTTTGGAACTTCAATCTGACGGCTGACGGCTGACGGCTGACGGCTGACGGCTGACGGCTGACGGCTGACGGCTAATAGTTAAATATTAAAACCAAAAAAGCCAAGCGTTTCGCAACGGTTGGCTTTTTCAGATTTAGTTTTAAGTCTAGCCGCTTAGGCTAGTGCTCTGTAATTAGCTCAGGTTCATTTCCTGAATGATTTCGTGGGCAATTTCCGGTGTTGTACTGACCGGCTTTTCGTGTAGTTTGGCTTTCATTTGCCCTTTACGATGTTTAAGTGATGCATCTAGTTTTTTTGCAGCACCTGCGATAGCTGGGTACATCACATCATCTTCAGCTTTTACAGATAAACGTGCGCCTTCATAGGTTGTACTAATCTCAGCCTGATACTTATTGTGTTCTTTTGAAAGAATAATATCGAGTGATATTAATGATGGAAAATGGCTAGCAATTTTCGAGAACTTCTCGTTGATATGAGCTCTAACAGCCTCAGTAACGTCAACATGATGACCAGAAATATTAATCTTCATAGGGTATCCTTTTTTCTTGTTACCTCACAGTTAGTATTGGGGGCGAATTGAATTAACACAAGCGAAATTTGCAGATAATTAGTAATTGATTGTAACCACAGATGATTTAGATCATGCGTTGCGGATAAAATATGCAAAAGCCCGCATCACACGGGCTTTTCAGAGAGGTTAACAACTGCTCATTAACTGTACGAACAACAGTAGTCAGCAAACTCGCTGACCTTTACTAGAAAGGTAACATTTGCATCAACGGTAAATGACTCTCCAGCTTGCATTGTTTGCCATTCACTCTCACCGGGTAAAAGCACTTGCCAACTGCCACCGTTAAGCTCCATCAACTCTTTTTTGCTCGTAGCAAACTCAAACTCACCTGGTTGCATAAAGCCTAACGTCTTCGTGCTGCCATCAGCAAATACCACAGTACGGCTAGACACTTTACCGTCAAAATACACATTGGCTTTTTTCAGCACACTTACATTATCAAACTGAGACATCCTCACTCCTGTTGTTTTGTTTTAAATCTAATCCACCCTGCCCGAATTTCAAGTGCGCAGCAACTGAAGATTATTCAATTAAAACCATTATTTAAGCTGGCTTTTTATTATCTTTAATAAACTGAGCAAGTAAGAAAACAAAGAAAGTTCCAGGTAGACCAACAATAAACAACAATGGGGTTAATACTCTTGGAGATGTTCCATTAATGTAAAACTTACCATATAAGAAATTACAAATTAGCCAACCAGCGAGAATAAGGTACGATAACAAGCTCGTATTTTCAGCCTTCAATTCGCAGCTTCCGAAAGCAACGTCGACTAATAAAAGATCAAACGATATACACTGACTTGTATTTAGTGCGTAAAAAGTAAGTGCTGTCATAGATATTAAAGTGATTGCTGTAATGATGTATTTCATGGTCATTTCCTTATTAAATTAAAAGTAAAAAGAAGCAAGCAACTGCCTCTGTCATTTCAATTTAAATGACTCTGAAAATTACACCATAATTTAGCCATTACTTAATCATCACTTACTTATAACCAAAGTTATAACTATAATCACACCAATAACAATACCTATAAATCAAAAAGTTAGCTAAAAACTTCAGCTATAAATTGATACCCTCTTTTCATCTGGGACTTTATATATTTAGGGTTTTTTGTATCAGTATCTGAAAAGGCATTTCGCAACTTACTAATTACTCGGCGAATAGCAGTGTCGGTGACTATTTGATTTTGCCAAACATTGCTGTGTAGCTCTTCTAAGCTGACGACTCTAGGTTGTTGTTCTATTAGATAGCTAAGTACTTGCATCATTTTTGGTTCTAAATAAGTTACTTGCTCATCTTTTGAAATGCTTTTTTCTTCGTAATTAAATGTATATTCACCGATCATCAAAGTGCTTTGGTCAGAAAGAGAAAAGCTTTTTTCCTCCACTTCTTGAGTATCTTCTTGCTCACTTTTTCTCAGCACTTTTTTATAATTTCTACTAATTAACTTAAAGCTGTAAGTCACTAAAAGAACAATTGGGCTAAGTGGTAGAGAGAGAATAAAAAGTAAAGATAGTAAGTAAGCATTAACCTTGCTTTTTACTAATAACTGCCCAAAGAAAACAACCGCAAGCACCCATAAAATAAATGGCAAATCGATACTAATACTTTCAAGATCGTCTCCACAAACACCCACTCGAAAAAACGGCATATCAAAACATAAAGCAAAGCTATTAAAACTAGCTAACAGTAAAGCCAGCATATACAACCATTTCATTTTCATTCCTTAAATATTACTTTGACTGGACGATAATATAGCAAAAAGCCCCTATTAACTAATCTCTTACAACACATTAGGAAAGCTTAACAACTTGCATGATGTGATAATTGAAGAGAGTTCTTTAGCACATCACGAGGAGTGAGGTTTATAGTGAATGTGTTGGGTTTCACTCCGTTCTACCCAACCTACCAGTCAAACACAAAAAAACCCGCGCTGTGGTTTTACAGGGCGGGCTTTTAAATTTTAGCGACTAAAGCTTAGAACAAGGCGTTTGCTTTGTTTACGATGTTTTCAACAGTGAAACCAAAGTGCTTGAATAACTCGCCTGCAGGTGCTGACTCACCGAAGGTCGTCATGCCAACTACTGCGCCGTTTAGACCTACATATTTGTACCAGTAGTCTGCGATACCCGCTTCGATTGCTACGCGGCGTGTAACGCTTGCTGGTAGTACGCTTTCTTTATAGGCAGCGTCTTGCTCATCAAATAAATCAGTTGAAGGCATAGATACCACGCGTACTTTTTTACCTTGTGAACGAAGTTCTGCAGCGGCATCTTGTGCAAGCTGTACTTCAGAACCTGTTGCAATAAGGATAAGCTCTGGCTCACCGTCACAGCTAAGTACGTAACCACCTTTTTTCACATCTGCTAACTGCTGTGCGGTACGCGTTTGTTGCTCTAGGCCTTGGCGAGTGAAAATCAGTGACGTTGGGCCATCTTTACGCTCAATAGCTTGTTGCCATGCAATCGCAGACTCAACTTGGTCACATGGACGCCAGTTCACTAGATTAGGCGTTAAACGCATGCTTGCAATTTGCTCTACTGGTTGGTGCGTTGGGCCATCTTCACCTAAACCAATTGAATCGTGCGTGTAAACGAAGATGCTTGGCTGCTTCATTAATGCGGCCATACGTACTGCGTTACGTGCGTATTCCATAAACATTAAGAATGTAGCACCGTAAGGAATAAAGCCTTTATGTAATGCAATACCATTCATGATCGCTGACATACCAAATTCACGTACACCGTAGAAAATGTAGTTACCGCTAGCATCGTTAGCTTCTAGGCCTTTTGAGCCATCCCAAAGTGTTAAGTTAGAACCTGCAAGGTCAGCAGAGCCACCCATGAATTCTGGTAGTAACGGGCCAAACGCGTTTAATGCATTTTGTGATGCTTTACGTGTTGCTGGGTTTGCTGGGTTTGCTTGTAGCTCTTCGATGTAAGCTTGTGACTTTTCAGCCCAATCAGCTGGTAACTCTCCATTTGTACGGCGTTTAAACTCAGCAGCAAGTTCTGGGTGTGCACTTGCGTAAGCGGCAAACTTTTCGTCCCAGCTTGCTTCTAGTTGCTTACCTTTTTCTTTGCCATCCCACTCGCTGTAGATATCAGCTGGGATTTCAAATGCATCGCCAGTCCAACCTAGGAATTCACGAGATGCTTTAATTTCGTCTTCACCTAGTGGTGCACCGTGACAGTCATGGCTACCTGACTTGTTAGGTGAACCGTAGCCAATCACTGTTTTACAACAGATTAATGATGGCTTATCAGTGATGCTACGCGCTTCTTCGATAGCGGCGCGAATTGCATCAGGGTTATGACCATCAACATCGCTAACTACGTGCCAGCCATATGCTTTGAAGCGCGCTGGTGTGTCATCGCTGAACCAACCTTCTACTTCACCATCAATTGAGATGCCGTTGTCATCCCAAAATGCAACTAGTTTACCTAGGCCTAATGTACCGGCTAATGAACAGGCTTCGTGTGAAATACCTTCCATTAAACAGCCATCACCCATGAATGCATACGTGAAGTGATCAACAATATCGTGGCCTTCACGGTTAAACTGTGCAGCTAGCGCTTTTTCGGCAATTGCCATGCCCACTGCATTTGTGATCCCTTGACCTAATGGACCCGTAGTAGTCTCAATACCTGGTGCATATCCATACTCTGGGTGACCTGGTGTTTTTGAGTGCATTTGACGGAAGTTTTTAATTTCCTCTAGTGGTAAGTCATAGCCACTTAAGTGCAGTAGAGAATAGATCAGCATTGAACCGTGGCCATTCGAAAGAATAAATCGATCTCGGTCTGCCCACTCTGGATTCGTTGGATTGTGCTTTAGATAATCGCGCCATAGTACTTCTGCGATATCTGCCATGCCCATAGGGGCGCCAGGGTGACCAGATTTGGCCTGTTGTACTGCGTCCATTGATAAGACGCGAATAGCATTTGCAAGTTCTTTGCGTGATGGCATGAATTCTCCTACCTTTATGTATTTGCGCTGGTTGTTTATGAAGCCCCATTCTTACTTATTGTAAGGGTACAGTGCAATTAAAAATCCGCATTAAATGCACCAATTATGGGCGTTTGTTAAGAACAATACGTTATTAGTAATTTTAAATAGACGTCTAGGCGTAAAATTACTATGCAAACATATTTGTTTTAGATAAAATACGCCCCTTAATTTTTTAGCGCTATTACCGACGTTTGTGAAGCGCAATATTTGTGAGCAGAAATACAATGGCAAAACATTTATTTACTTCTGAATCTGTTTCTGAAGGTCATCCGGATAAAATCGCGGACCAAATCTCTGACGCGGTTCTAGATGCTATCCTTGAGCAAGATTCTCATGCCCGTGTTGCATGTGAGACTTATGTTAAGACTGGTATGGTGATGGTTGGTGGTGAAATCACAACTAGCGCTTGGGTTGATATCGAAGAAATCACACGTAAAACAGTACGTGAAATCGGTTACACGCACTCAGACATGGGTTTCGATGCTGACTCTTGTGCAATCCTAAACACTATCGGTAAACAATCTCCAGACATCAACCAAGGTGTTGACCGTGCTCGCCCTGAAGAGCAAGGCGCTGGTGACCAAGGTCTAATGTTCGGTTACGCATGTAATGAAACTGACGTTTTAATGCCTGCACCAATCACTTACTCACACCGTCTAGTTCAGCGTCAAGCTGAAGTTCGTAAAAGCGGTGAGCTTAACTGGTTACGCCCAGATGCAAAATCTCAAGTAACGTTTGCATACGAAAATGGCAAGCCTGTTGGTATTGATGCCGTTGTTCTTTCAACTCAACACTGTGATTCAATCTCACAAAACGACTTAGTTGAAGCGGTAATGGAAACTATCATTAAGCCGGTTCTTCCTGCCGAGCTAATCTCTAGCGCAACTAAGTTCTTCATCAACCCAACTGGCCGTTTCGTTATCGGTGGCCCAATGGGTGACTGTGGTCTTACAGGTCGTAAAATCATCGTTGATACATACGGTGGTATGGCTCGTCACGGTGGTGGTGCTTTCTCTGGTAAAGATCCATCAAAAGTTGACCGTTCAGCTGCATATGCTGCTCGTTACGTTGCTAAAAACGTGGTTGCTGCTGGCCTTGCTGACAAATGTGAGCTACAAGTTTCTTACGCTATCGGTGTTGCAGAGCCAACGTCTATCAGCATCGAGACATTTGGTACAGGTAAATTAGAAGAAGCGCGTCTAATCGAATTAGTACGTGAGCACTTCGACCTACGCCCTTACGGCTTAATCCAAATGCTTGATCTTGAGCGTCCTATCTATCAACCGACTGCGGCATACGGTCACTTCGGTCGTGATGAGTTCCCTTGGGAGCGTACAGACAAAGCAGACGCACTTCGCGCAGCTGCAGGCCTGTAATAGGTTTGATAAAATGAAAAAAGCGCCTTTTGGCTAATGCTGATCAGTTAAGAAGTTGATCAGTTGACCGATCAGAATGATCATGCACAATCCGTAGTTAGGCAAC